>NZ_CP104308.1 GCF_025252405.1 Flavobacterium sp. TR2
GTAGTCAAGTTGAACTATCACCGCATTTCCATTGTAGTTCTGTGCGGTTACTTGTCCTTGGCTTAAATTGATGACATTGTTTATTTGTATATTTTTGAATGTATCGCGGTTATTTATTCTTATTGTTATTTCATCTAAATTTCTTTTGTTTTCGTTTAAATACAGATCAGCTATTAGTTGAGATGGATTTTTATGTGGGATGTAATAGTTACCAACTAGGCCGATTCTTACGACTCCATATTTTTGGAATATTGTTGCTATTAGCGTATTGCACTTTAATTTGAATTCCGTTACTGATTTTTCGATCTCCTCAGTAGGGGTGTAGTTTTCTACAAAATCTATTCTGTTTAGTGATATGTTTAAGTTGAACTTGCCAAAGGACGATGTGCCAATAACGCGAGGGATATCTGCGGGTGCATCTGCAGGCAGGGGAAGCGTCTGTGGCATTGCGTCTATAACTTCGCCAATTTCTGAGTTTAGGCTATTAAAGAGAAGATCTGGTCTAGCTATGGTGCTGTCAATAAATATTGCTAGCTGTGTTGATATTGTGACGGCCTTGTTTTCCATTTTTTCTTTCCTATTTTGCATTGGTATTAATTGAAGTATTGCGAAATTAACGTGTTGTGAGTATCTTAAACGAAAAAACCACCCTGGCAGGTGGTTTTTCGAAGGTTAGCTAATCCTGGCAGATTGTCTAACCGGGTAACTGGCTTCAGCAGAGCGCAGATACCAAATACTGTCCTTCTAGTGTAGCCGTAGTCAGGCCATCACTTCAAGAACTCTGTAAGCATCTGGACAAATCTCGCTCTGCTAACTCGGTTACCAATGGCTGCTGCCAGTGGTGCTTTTGCATGTCTTACCGGGTTGGACTCAAGACGATAGTTACCGGATAAGGCGCAGTGGTCGGGCTGAACGGGGGGTTCGTGCACACAGCCCAGCTTGGAGCGAACGACCTACACCGGGCCGAGATACCTACAGCGTGAGCTATGAGAAAGCGCCACGCTTCCCGAAGGGAGAAAGGCGGACAGGTATCCGGTAAGCGGCAGGGTCGGAACAGGAGAGCGCACGAGGGAGCTTCCAGGGGGAAACGCCTGGTATCTTTATAGTCCTGTCGGGTTTCGCCACCTCTGACTTGAGCGTCGATTTTTGTGATGCTCGTCAGGGGGGCGGAGCCTATGGAAAAACGCCTGCGGTGCTGGCTTCTTCCGGTGCTTTGCTTTTTGCTCACATGTTCTTTCCGGCTTTATCCCCTGATTCTGTGGATAACCGTATTACCGCCTTTGAGTGAGCTGACACCGCTCGCCGCAGTCGAACGACCGAGCGTAGCGAGTCAGTGAGCGAGGAAGCGGAAGAGCGCCTTATGTGACATTTTCTCCTTACGCTCTGTTGTGCCGTTCGGCATCCTGCCCTGAGCGTTATATCTCTGTGCTATTTTCTACTTCAAAGCGTGTCTGTATGCTGTTCTGGAGTTCTTCTGCGAGTTCGTGCAGCTTCTCACACATGGTGGCCTGCTCGTCAGCATCGAGTGCGTCCAGTTTTTCGAGCAGCGTCAGGCTCTGGCTTTTTATGAATTTTGCCATGTTGAGTGCGGTTTGCTGCTGCTTGTTCATCTTTCTGCTTTCTCCGTTCTGTCTGTCATCTGCGTCGTGTGATTATATCGCGCACCACTTTTCGACCGTCTTACCGCCGGTATTCTGCCGACGGACATTTCAGTCAGACAACACTGTCACTGCCAAAAAACAGCAGTGCTTTGTTGGTAATTCGAACTTGCAGACAGGACAGGATGTGTAATTGTTATACCGCGCATACATGCACGCTATTACAATTACCTTGGTCAGGGCTTCGCCCCGACACCCCATGTCAGATACGGAGCCATGTTTTATGACAAAACGAAGTGGAAGTAATACGCGCAGGCGGGCTATCAGTCGCCCTGTTCGTCTGACGGCAGAAGAAGACCAGGAAATCAGAAAAAGGGCTGCTGAATGCGGCAAGACCGTTTCTGGTTTTTTACGGGCGGCAGCTCTCGGTAAGAAAGTTAACTCACTGACTGATGACCGGGTGCTGAAAGAAGTTATGCGACTGGGGGCGTTGCAGAAAAAACTCTTTATCGACGGCAAGCGTGTCGGGGACAGGGAGTATGCGGAGGTGCTGATCGCTATTACGGAGTATCACCGTGCCCTGTTATCCAGGCTTATGGCAGATTAGCTTCCCGGAGAGAAACTGTCGAAAACAGACGGTATGAACGCCGTAAGCCCCCAAACCGATCGCCATTCACTTTCATGCATAGCTATGCAGTGAGCTGAAAGCGATCCTGACGCATTTTTCCGGTTTATCCCGGGGAAAACATCTCTTTTTGCGGTGTCTGCGTCAGAATCGCGTTCAGCGCGTTTTGGCGGTGCGCGTAATGAGACGTTATGGTAAATGGTGTCAGGTAACGGTTGTAAAAGCCCCGAAGTATGGGGCTGGTGTGCTTGTGTGTTATTTGTTTTTTTTATTTGTGTTTTTGTCTGTGTTATTTTTTTGTTCCATATATAAAACCACCTATCGCTCCAACTAATGTTGTCATTAGTGCCATCAGGTTATTTGCAAAATCTGGTAGTTCTCTATCTTTTATTCCGAAATAAACGATTAACATAAAAATTGATAAAACTATTAAAAATATAAAGGCCATGGAGCAAAGCCTTATAAGACCTTCGCTTTCAGCCTTTATTTCTTTTTCTGTTTTCGGTCTGTGGTTTTTTATCATTTCCTCTATTTGAGATCTTAAAATGAATCCAGGCTGTGAGTTTGTGTCACTTCCTGATTTCGCATTATTTATATTGCTACTTGTTTTTGAGAATGATGGTTCTACACGAATGTATTCAATCGCATCTGTTTTTGGTTTGAAAAATTTCATAATCCACTCACATCCTCAACATGCTTGGAGTTATAAGCAATGGATTTTTCTTTAAATAGGGCTAAGGTTAACCCTTCTTCAAGTGGTGTGTTATTATCGGTTGAGTT